>NZ_LT703002.1 GCF_900149705.1 Sphingorhabdus sp. Alg231-15
TAATGATTCACACGCCGACTGCTATCAGTATTTTTGTGTGCCTGAGTATGGTACAGCTAATGGCCGTCTTCATTTCCATGCGGTGCACTTTATGCGGACACTTCCTACAGGTAGCGTTGACCCTAATTTTGGTCGTCGGGTACGCAATCGCCGCCAGTTAAATAGCTTGCAAAATACGTGGCCTTATGGTTACAGTATGCCCATCGCAGTTCGCTACACGCAGGACGCTTTTTCACGTTCTGGTTGGTTGTGGCCTGTTGATGCTAAAGGTGAGCCGCTTAAAGCTACCAGTTATATGGCTGTTGGTTTCTATGTGGCTAAATACGTTAACAAAAAGTCAGATATGGACCTTGCTGCTAAAGGTCTAGGAGCTAAAGAATGGAACAACTCACTAAAAACCAAGCTGTCGCTACTTCCCAAGAAGCTGTTCAGAATCAGAATGAGCCGCAACTTCGGGATGAAAATGCTCACAATGACAAATCTGTCCACGGAGTGCTTAATCCAACTTACCAAGCTGGGTTACGACGCGACGCCGTTCAACCAGATATTGAAGCAGAACGCAAAAAGAGAGATGAGATTGAGGCTGGGAAAAGTTACTGTAGCCGACGTTTTGGCGGCGCAACCTGTGACGACAAATCTGCTCAAATTTATGCGCGCTTCGATAAAAATGATTGGCGTATCCAACCTGCAGAGTTTTATCGCTTCCATGACGCAGAAGTTAACACTTTCGGATATTTCTGATGAGTCGAAAAATTATCTTGATAAAGCAGGAATTACTACTGCTTGTTTACGAATTAAATCGAAGTGGACTGCTGGCGGAAAATGAGAAAATTCGACCTATCCTTGCGCAGCTCGAGAAGCTCTTACTTTGCGACCTTTCGCCATCAACTAACGATTCTGTCAAAAACTGACGCGTTGGATGAGGAGAAGTGGCTTAATATGCTTGGCACGTTCGTCAAGGACTGGTTTAGATATGAGTCACATTTTGTTCATGGTAGAGATTCTCTTGTTGACATTTTAAAAGAGCGTGGATTACTATCTGAGTCCGATGCTGTTCAACCACTAATAGGTAAGAAATCATGAGTCAAGTTACTGAACAATCCGTACGTTTCCAGACCGCTTTGGCCTCTATTAAGCTCATTCAGGCTTCTGCCGTTTTGGATTTAACCGAAGATGATTTCGATTTTCTGACGAGTAACAAAGTTTGGATTGCTACTGACCGCTCTCGTGCTCGTCGCTGCGTTGAGGCTTGCGTTTATGGTACGCTGGACTTTGTAGGATACCCTCGCTTTCCTGCTCCTGTTGAGTTTATTGCTGCCGTCATTGCTTATTATGTTCATCCCGTCAACATTCAAACGGCCTGTCTCATCATGGAAGGCGCTGAATTTACGGAAAACATTATTAATGGCGTCGAGCGTCCGGTTAAAGCCGCTGAATTGTTCGCGTTTACCTTGCGTGTACGCGCAGGAAACACTGACGTTCTTACTGACGCAGAAGAAAACGTGCGTCAAAAATTACGTGCAGAAGGAGTGATGTAATGTCTAAAGGTAAAAAACGTTCTGGCGCTCGCCCTGGTCGTCCGCAGCCGTTGCGAGGTACTAAAGGCAAGCGTAAAGGCGCTCGTCTTTGGTATGTAGGTGGTCAACAATTTTAATTGCAGGGGCTTCGGCCCCTTACTTGAGGATAAATTATGTCTAATATTCAAACTGGCGCCGAGCGTATGCCGCATGACCTTTCCCATCTTGGCTTCCTTGCTGGTCAGATTGGTCGTCTTATTACCATTTCAACTACTCCGGTTATCGCTGGCGACTCCTTCGAGATGGACGCCGTTGGCGCTCTCCGTCTTTCTCCATTGCGTCGTGGCCTTGCTATTGACTCTACTGTAGACATTTTTACTTTTTATGTCCCTCATCGTCACGTTTATGGTGAACAGTGGATTAAGTTCATGAAGGATGGTGTTAATGCCACTCCTCTCCCGACTGTTAACACTACTGGTTATATTGACCATGCCGCTTTTCTTGGCACGATTAACCCTGATACCAATAAAATCCCTAAGCATTTGTTTCAGGGTTATTTGAATATCTATAACAACTATTTTAAAGCGCCGTGGATGCCTGACCGTACCGAGGCTAACCCTAATGAGCTTAATCAAGATGATGCTCGTTATGGTTTCCGTTGCTGCCATCTCAAAAACATTTGGACTGCTCCGCTTCCTCCTGAGACTGAGCTTTCTCGCCAAATGACGACTTCTACCACATCTATTGACATTATGGGTCTGCAAGCTGCTTATGCTAATTTGCATACTGACCAAGAACGTGATTACTTCATGCAGCGTTACCATGATGTTATTTCTTCATTTGGAGGTAAAACCTCTTATGACGCTGACAACCGTCCTTTACTTGTCATGCGCTCTAATCTCTGGGCATCTGGCTATGATGTTGATGGAACTGACCAAACGTCGTTAGGCCAGTTTTCTGGTCGTGTTCAACAGACCTATAAACATTCTGTGCCGCGTTTCTTTGTTCCTGAGCATGGCACTATGTTTACTCTTGCGCTTGTTCGTTTTCCGCCTACTGCGACTAAAGAGATTCAGTACCTTAACGCTAAAGGTGCTTTGACTTATACCGATATTGCTGGCGACCCTGTTTTGTATGGCAACTTGCCGCCGCGTGAAATTTCTATGAAGGATGTTTTCCGTTCTGGTGATTCGTCTAAGAAGTTTAAGATTGCTGAGGGTCAGTGGTATCGTTATGCGCCTTCGTATGTTTCTCCTGCTTATCACCTTCTTGAAGGCTTCCCATTCATTCAGGAACCGCCTTCTGGTGATTTGCAAGAACGCGTACTTATTCGCCACCATGATTATGACCAGTGTTTCCAGTCCGTTCAGTTGTTGCAGTGGAATAGTCAGGTTAAATTTAATGTGACCGTTTATCGCAATCTGCCGACCACTCGCGATTCAATCATGACTTCGTGATAAAAGATTGAGTGTGAGGTTATAACGCCGAAGCGGTAAAAATTTTAATTTTTGCCGCTGAGGGGTTGACCAAGCGAAGCGCGGTAGGTTTTCTGCTTAGGAGTTTAATCATGTTTCAGACTTTTATTTCTCGCCATAATTCAAACTTTTTTTCTGATAAGCTGGTTCTCACTTCTGTTACTCCAGCTTCTTCGGCACCTGTTTTACAGACACCTAAAGCTACATCGTCAACGTTATATTTTGATAGTTTGACGGTTAATGCTGGTAATGGTGGTTTTCTTCATTGCATTCAGATGGATACATCTGTCAACGCCGCTAATCAGGTTGTTTCTGTTGGTGCTGATATTGCTTTTGATGCCGACCCTAAATTTTTTGCCTGTTTGGTTCGCTTTGAGTCTTCTTCGGTTCCGACTACCCTCCCGACTGCCTATGATGTTTATCCTTTGGATGGTCGCCATGATGGTGGTTATTATACCGTCAAGGACTGTGTGACTATTGACGTCCTTCCCCGTACGCCGGGCAATAATGTTTATGTTGGTTTCATGGTTTGGTCTAACTTTACCGCTACTAAATGCCGCGGATTGGTTTCGCTGAATCAGGTTATTAAAGAGATTATTTGTCTCCAGCCACTTAAGTGAGGTGATTTATGTTTGGTGCTATTGCTGGCGGTATTGCTTCTGCTCTTGCTGGTGGCGCCATGTCTAAATTGTTTGGAGGCGGTCAAAAAGCCGCCTCCGGTGGCATTCAAGGTGATGTGCTTGCTACCGATAACAATACTGTAGGCATGGGTGATGCTGGTATTAAATCTGCCATTCAAGGCTCTAATGTTCCTAACCCTGATGAGGCCGTCCCTAGTTTTGTTTCTGGTGCTATGGCTAAAGCTGGTAAAGGACTTCTTGAAGGTACGTTGCAGGCTGGCACTTCTGCCGTTTCTGATAAGTTGCTTGATTTGGTTGGACTTGGTGGCAAGTCTGCCGCTGATAAAGGAAAGGATACTCGTGATTATCTTGCTGCTGCATTTCCTGAGCTTAATGCTTGGGAGCGTGCTGGTGCTGATGCTTCCTCTGCTGGTATGGTTGACGCCGGATTTGAGAATCAAAAAGAGCTTACTAAAATGCAACTGGACAATCAGAAAGAGATTGCCGAGATGCAAAATGAGACTCAAAAAGAGATTGCTGGCATTCAGTCGGCGACTTCACGCCAGAATACGAAAGACCAGGTATATGCACAAAATGAGATGCTTGCTTATCAACAGAAGGAGTCTACTGCTCGCGTTGCGTCTATTATGGAAAACACCAATCTTTCCAAGCAACAGCAGGTTTCCGAGATTATGCGCCAAATGCTTACTCAAGCTCAAACGGCTGGTCAGTATTTTACCAATGACCAAATCAAAGAAATGACTCGCAAGGTTAGTGCTGAGGTTGACTTAGTTCATCAGCAAACGCAGAATCAGCGGTATGGCTCTTCTCATATTGGCGCTACTGCAAAGGATATTTCTAATGTCGTCACTGATGCTGCTTCTGGTGTGGTTGATATTTTTCATGGTATTGATAAAGCTGTTGCCGATACTTGGAACAATTTCTGGAAAGACGGTAAAGCTGATGGTATTGGCTCTAATTTGTCTAGGAAATAACCGTCAGGATTGACACCCTCCCAATTGTATGTTTTCATGCCTCCAAATCTTGGAGGCTTTTTTATGGTTCGTTCTTATTACCCTTCTGAATGTCACGCTGATTATTTTGACTTTGAGCGTATCGAGGCTCTTAAACCTGCTATTGAGGCTTGTGGCATTTCTACTCTTTCTCAATCCCCAATGCTTGGCTTCCATAAGCAGATGGATAACCGCATCAAGCTCTTGGAAGAGATTCTGTCTTTTCGTATGCAGGGCGTTGAGTTCGATAATGGTGATATGTATGTTGACGGCCATAAGGCTGCTTCTGACGTTCGTGATGAGTTTGTATCTGTTACTGAGAAGTTAATGGATGAATTGGCACAATGCTACAATGTGCTCCCCCAACTTGATATTAATAACACTATAGACCACCGCCCCGAAGGGGACGAAAAATGGTTTTTAGAGAACGAGAAGACGGTTACGCAGTTTTGCCGCAAGCTGGCTGCTGAACGCCCTCTTAAGGATATTCGCGATGAGTATAATTACCCCAAAAAGAAAGGTATTAAGGATGAGTGTTCAAGATTGCTGGAGGCCTCCACTATGAAATCGCGTAGAGGCTTTGCTATTCAGCGTTTGATGAATGCAATGCGACAGGCTCATGCTGATGGTTGGTTTATCGTTTTTGACACTCTCACGTTGGCTGACGACCGATTAGAGGCGTTTTATGATAATCCCAATGCTTTGCGTGACTATTTTCGTGATATTGGTCGTATGGTTCTTGCTGCCGAGGGTCGCAAGGCTAATGATTCACACGCCGACTGCTATCAGTATTTTTGTGTGCCTGAGTATGGTACAGCTAATGGCCGTCTTCATTTCCATGCGGTGCACTTTATGCGGACACTTCCTACAGGTAGCGTTGACCCTAATTTTGGTCGTCGGGTACGCAATCGCCGCCAGTTAAATAGCTTGCAAAATACGTGGCCTTATGGTTACAGTATGCCCATCGCAGTTCGCTACACGCAGGACGCTTTTTCACGTTCTGGTTGGTTGTGGCCTGTTGATGCTAAAGGTGAGCCGCTTAAAGCTACCAGTTATATGGCTGTTGGTTTCTATGTGGCTAAATACGTTAACAAAAAGTCAGATATGGACCTTGCTGCTAAAGGTCTAGGAGCTAAAGAATGGAACAACTCACTAAAAACCAAGCTGTCGCTACTTCCCAAGAAGCTGTTCAGAATCAGAATGAGCCGCAACTTCGGGATGAAAATGCTCACAATGACAAATCTGTCCACGGAGTGCTTAATCCAACTTACCAAGCTGGGTTACGACGCGACGCCGTTCAACCAGATATTGAAGCAGAACGCAAAAAGAGAGATGAGATTGAGGCTGGGAAAAGTTACTGTAGCCGACGTTTTGGCGGCGCAACCTGTGACGACAAATCTGCTCAAATTTATGCGCGCTTCGATAAAAATGATTGGCGTATCCAACCTGCAGAGTTTTATCGCTTCCATGACGCAGAAGTTAACACTTTCGGATATTTCTGATGAGTCGAAAAATTATCTTGATAAAGCAGGAATTACTACTGCTTGTTTACGAATTAAATCGAAGTGGACTGCTGGCGGAAAATGAGAAAATTCGACCTATCCTTGCGCAGCTCGAGAAGCTCTTACTTTGCGACCTTTCGCCATCAACTAACGATTCTGTCAAAAACTGACGCGTTGGATGAGGAGAAGTGGCTTAATATGCTTGGCACGTTCGTCAAGGACTGGTTTAGATATGAGTCACATTTTGTTCATGGTAGAGATTCTCTTGTTGACATTTTAAAAGAGCGTGGATTACTATCTGAGTCCGATGCTGTTCAACCACTAATAGGTAAGAAATCATGAGTCAAGTTACTGAACAATCCGTACGTTTCCA